>NZ_JBLWMW010000001.1:0-26098 GCF_048515945.1 Pseudoalteromonas 'SMAR' | reverse complement strand
GTGTTCCCCGCAGGCGCGGGGCTGAACCGTTAAATACCCAGTTGGGACCCTATTTGTCATAGTGTTCCCCGCAGGCGCGGGGCTGAACCGTGACTTTTTTGCCATTTTTGCGGGTTAGCTCGGTGTTCCCCGCAGGCGCGGGGCTGAACCGAGGACATAGCTAAAGGCTCAGTTGAGTCGGTGGTGTTCCCCGCAGGCGCGGGGCTGAACCGATGGTACCCCGTTTACACTGGATGACTTAGAGGTGTTCCCCGCAGGCGCGGGGCTGAACCGTATCTCAAGATGATGCAATCACCAGAGCTTAAGTGTTCCCCGCAGGCGCGGGGCTGAACCGCTAGGCTTTGGCTAGACAAAATAAACCATCATGTGTTCCCCGCAGGCGCGGGGCTGAACCGCTTTAATTAATGAACTGTCGCAAATAGGGCCAGTGTTCCCCGCAGGCGCGGGGCTGAACCGATTTAATTTAACAATATGTGTCATTAGATACGGTGTTCCCCGCAGGCGCGGGGCTGAACCGGCTCTATTAAGATGGAGCGCAAGAAGTTGGCTGTGTTCCCCGCAGGCGCGGGGCTGAACCGCGATGATACTTTGCCCCATGGGTAAGTTCGGGGTGTTCCCCGCAGGCGCGGGGCTGAACCGGTAGTAATCACCGGCAGGCAGCCCTCTCTCCTGTGTTCCCCGCAGGCGCGGGGCTGAACCGCTCTAACTTTCTGGCAAGTGCAAGCGCTTCCTGTGTTCCCCGCAGGCGCGGGGCTGAACCGTGTTTAACTGTTTCTTTTTGATTGATTTGTGCGTGTTCCCCGCAGGCGCGGGGCTGAACCGCCTTGTATTTAGAGGGTTTAACATTCGGTTAACGTGTTCCCCGCAGGCGCGGGGCTGAACCGATTCGCTGATTATTATTGTCAGGATCAACAGCGTGTTCCCCGCAGGCGCGGGGCTGAACCGCTCATTACGTATGACGTTGAGATATTTTCAGAGTGTTCCCCGCAGGCGCGGGGCTGAACCGCCACCATGCCAGCTTTAAGAAGAGCAACAGCTGTGTTCCCCGCAGGCGCGGGGCTGAACCGCCTTAACTACTCAGGAACTTTTTATGATTAAAGTGTTCCCCGCAGGCGCGGGGCTGAACCGGCATCTATTTCTGGGGGGGTTGTGACAATCAACGTGTTCCCCGCAGGCGCGGGGCTGAACCGTGGATTAGTGTTGATGATAGGTTGCCATCCCAGTGTTCCCCGCAGGCGCGGGGCTGAACCGAGGACCATGATTACGATGCCTTGCGTTACCGGGTGTTCCCCGCAGGCGCGGGGCTGAACCGGGCTGTAGCATGGCAAGTAGTGAGTTATAAGGGTGTTCCCCGCAGGCGCGGGGCTGAACCGCGCTCAAGAGGCTAGTGACTCAGCAAGCGCAGGTGTTCCCCGCAGGCGCGGGGCTGAACCGCTCGACAAAGAAATCTTTTCCGCTTTCGTCTTGTGTTCCCCGCAGGCGCGGGGCTGAACCGGCGGCAGCCTCAGCAGATGAAACACCGAAAACGTGTTCCCCGCAGGCGCGGGGCTGAACCGGGATTGTTTCCAGTTGAGAAAACTAGTAACGAGTGTTCCCCGCAGGCGCGGGGCTGAACCGTATCAGAGCTAACAAACCTTATCACGCAAAAGGTGTTCCCCGCAGGCGCGGGGCTGAACCGGTGATTTATGACTAGACTAATAACAAAACAAAGTGTTCCCCGCAGGCGCGGGGCTGAACCGCTGGTTGGCCGATAAGAATAAACGCGACTTCAGTGTTCCCCGCAGGCGCGGGGCTGAACCGGAATAGTGCAAGTAATTTTCACAAGCTCAAATGTGTTCCCCGCAGGCGCGGGGCTGAACCGTGGAAATGCGAGCCGGTAAATCATCGGGCTCAGTGTTCCCCGCAGGCGCGGGGCTGAACCGTCACTTCAAGGCGCTAAAGGTGTCGAGGAAGTGTGTTCCCCGCAGGCGCGGGGCTGAACCGGATGTTGATATATTCAAATCCCCAGTGAATATGTGTTCCCCGCAGGCATGGGTCTAAACCTATAGTGCTTCACTTAATGCGTTTTCAATCTATGCTTAAGTCAAATAATAAATCTGCATTATAGATGGTAAAAAATCGTAAATTGTTGGAAATTTATAATGCACCATGTTATGCGATTAAAAAATATTTAACATTGCATTGAAATTATTGGTTTGTATTGAAGCCATGCAGTCACCGGAAGAATATCAAGTAAGTCAAAGGATCCGTTTACTGATCAAAGGGTTAAAGCGCAAACGTGGCATGACTAAAAAGGAGGTCTGCCGCCATCTTGAAATTGGCGAAACGACATTAGATGACTACTAAAATGGCGTTAGCTCGTTTAAGCTCGGTACCTTATTACGATTTGCCGATTTATGCCGGGTTAAACTGTCGGATATTAGTGACAACACCGATGCGTTAACGCAGTTATTTGGCAGTAATATGCAAGATAAAAACAGTATAGTAATGTTGCTTATGGGGTCCGTTGTTTCGGCGCTTGTTTTAGAGCCTTTTGCATTAGTGATGTTCCTCTTACTTTGCCTTCACGCACGTTCTGATCTAAATAGCCTCCACCTAACATTGATCTTCGTTTTTATCTATTCTCTAGAGGCTATATTAGGAATCGCTCTAAAATATTTCATCTTTCCTTTAGCTGAAAGCTACTACCAAGAGAATGTCATCGCTTTTAGTGCACAGGCTGCGCTAAATTTATCACTTTTATTGCTTATTAAATATAGAATGTACCTCTCAGCATACTTTACTAAAGGTAGAAGCTTCCATGTGTTTGAGAGAAACCCTGCCGACACAATTTTGTTTTTGGTAGTTGGTTGTATGTTTGCTATAGATCTCAGTGCGCTTTGTGAAACGTTTCTAAGAAACAGCTAAGTTGTTCTGGGAGGTAACGCTTTTTTGGGATTACTTTGAGTACCTTAAAGCGACCCCTACCATTTTTTGCATATTAATTCTTTTTTCTAGTATTCAAAGCCGCTTGAAGCACCAAGACAAAAGGTGTGACCAAGTGTAACATTTTATCGGTACAAATGTGTTTCATGGTGTTGTCATTAATTTAAATTAAATGTAAAGTTTGAGTTAAAATAAAACTTAGACAGTAGACTACTAGAACGGTGGAGCGATGCAGACGCCAGAAGAGTATGAGGTGAGTCAACGTATCGGTGAGCTAATACGTGGGCTTAAGCGAAGGAAAGGTATTACCAAGAAGGAAGTGAGTCGCCGCTTAGGAGTAGGAACAACGACACTTGATGATTATTTAAGTGGAGTGAGCTCATTTAAGTTAGGGACATTGCTTCGCTTTGCAGATATATGTAAAGTAAAGTTATCAGATATCTTGGATGATACAGAAAAGTTATCAAACCTTTACGAAAATAAAAGCGAGGAAATTAACAATGAAGACTACTCAGAAGAAACCAGAAAAAATCGTCCTTAGTCGTTCGTTGTGTAAGCTTGTTAACGGAGCAACAGGCCTGACCAAAGGCGGAGGCCCCAAAGATACTAACGAACAAAAGGCTGGTGGTTAGTTGGGGCTTAAAATGAAAAGTTTGTTTAATTTAGCTCTACTAATCAGCATACTAGCAGCAGTATTAGTGACTTTCGTTAGTGCATCGGCTATCGAAGCGAGTATGCCAATTGCTTTGATCATTTTAACGGTTTTATCTCGAAAAGATGATAATTGCTTATTGCTTACCGCATGTTTTGCTACTGTTTTCTTGCTATCCGCTATTGTGATGTATGTACTTAAAGTCGTTATTTTCCCGGCAGTAGAAAGTAACTACATTCAAAACATTTACGCTTTCATGAGTAGCCTATCGCTCAGCATCTTCTTGTTATACCTAATAAAACATAGAATGACGGTCGGAGTCTTGGTTACAAAAGGTAAGTCGCCCACAGTATTTGAGAGAAATCATGCCGAAGGCCCATTATATTTTCTAGTCATTACTATGGTTACCGTTGACTTCATGGCGTTAACGGAAAACTTTATTCGAAATTTAGAGCATCTAGGGGTGACAGAGGAAACCGCTAAAGTCTTCTGGGAAGTAACATTCTTTTATGATTACTTTGAGTACCTAAAGGCTGTCCCTATGCTGCTTTGTGTTTTAATGCTTTATGTGGGTTTAATAGTAAGAACTAAAAACCATCAACTTCAAAGCTAATGCGGCTAAAACAAAATCGCAAAATGTTACTAGATTCTGCGATTTTATACCTTTACATGCTGCAAAACGCGCTTTGACAAAGCATTGATACATAGAGCTTTAGTTTCTGCTTTGATTTAACTCGCCAAATAGTTAAGGTTAGCAAAGGCGGAGAGTATATCTTTGGCAAAGGCGATGCGAGGGTGCCTAAGCGCGCCTTTTTTCCACACCAAATAAATATTATTCTCAGGCCCAGCTGGCCCTAACTGCACTAGTTCACCGGTTTTTATTAAATCTCGGCAAAGGTAGTCGGGTAACACGGAGTAGCCAACACCAGCACGAATGACGCTGGCAATAGCGCGAATATCGGGGCAGATAGCGACGACATTGGAATGGCAGTGGCTATTAAATACTCGCTCAAAGTATTGCCTGATCAGTGGCAGCTCTTGGTCGTAAGTAACGACATTGTAGCTGGAGAGTAGCTCTGCGGTGATCTCCACATCTTGTATTTCTCTTCCTTCTAAACGGTTCATTACCAACCATAGCTGTTCCTTGTCTAACACTAGGTAGTCAAAAAGAGCAGGATCTGGTGCTGAAGCTGCAATCGCAATATCTGCGGTATCAGTATGTAATGCTTGATAAATATCGACTTTATTACCCACATGCAGGACAACATTAATGTTGCCTGCTTGCAATAAATTGGCAATCTGGGGACCCGAGACCAAGCTTAAGTATTCGGCGGGGCCAGCAATATTAAGCGTACCGTATACGGCATTAGAGCGAGCGCGAATGGAAGCGACCTTTTGTTCTAAAATATCGATATGACTCGACACTTGTAGTGCCAAATCGTGGGCTGTGGCCGTGGGTTTCACTCCTCGTGCTTGGCGCTCGAATAATGGCTTGCCCACCACACTTTCCATGGTCTGAATATGAGATGTTACGGCGGGTTGCGACATGCCAAGGTTGGCGGCGGCTTTGGTGATATTTTTACTACGATAGACTTCAACAAAGGTTTTGAGTTGAGTGAGATGCGACATAACAAGCTTAAGCCATAAATATTCTGATTGCTCCACCTAATTTATCCGAATTCTCTTAGGCGAGCAAATCACTTACTATGCGCTGCAATTACTTAGTTTGCAGCGGCTACAGTGCAGACTAAGCCATTAAAAATCTCTCTCGACCGAACCGAAAAAGGAAAGCAGATGCTCAATTTTACATTTAAAAACCAAACCGAAATTTTATTTGGTAAGGGTCAAATCAGCGAGATCTCATCACGCTTACCGCAAAACGCAAAAGTGCTATTACTTTACGGTGGTGGTTCTATTAAAAAGAACGGCGTTTACGACCAAGCGATGACGGCACTGGCTGACGTAGAAGTGATTGAATTTGGTGGAGTTGAACCAAATCCAACCTACGAAACACTTATGCAAGCTGTTACAAGTGCTAAAGACAATGGCGTGAACTTTATCTTAGCGGTGGGTGGCGGCAGCGTCATCGATGGTGCTAAGTTTGTTGCCGCCGCGTATAATTTTGCCGGCGACCCTTGGGATATTCTGGTCAACGAGGCTGAGTTCAGCGATCCTCTGCCAATTGGTGTGGTATTAACGCTTCCTGCCACAGGCTCTGAAAGTAATGGTAATTCAGTAGTTACTAAGAAAGAAACAGCGCAAAAGCGTGCCTTTTCTAGCGAGACGGTACAGCCACAGTTTGCGGTACTCGACCCTGAATACACATACTCATTACCAGAAAAACAAATCAGTAATGGTGTGGTTGATGCGTTTGTTCATGTGATTGAACAGTACTTAACCTATCCTGTGAATGCGCCCCTACAAGATAGGTTTGCCGAAGGTATCTTGCAAACCTTGATCGTAGAAGGGCCAAAAGCGTTAGCCGAGCCAGAAAACTACGATGTCCGAGCCAATGTCATGTGGTCAGCCACGATGGCTCTTAATGGCTTAATTGGTAAAGGCGTACCACAAGATTGGTCTACGCATATGATTGGTCATGAGCTCACAGCTTTGTATAACCTTGACCACGCGCAAACCCTTGCTATTGTTTTGCCAGCACTGATGTATGTGCAAAAAGAGCAAAAAGCAGAAAAAATCGTCCAGCTTGGTGAGCGCGTATTTGGCTTAAGCTTGGCTGATCAAGCCGAGCAAATCGATAAAACGATTAAAGCGGTACAAGATTTCTTTGAGTCTATGGCGGTGAAAACCCGTTTAGCGGATTATGACCTTGGCGAGCAAGCCATTGTTGAAGTGATGGCAAACCTTGAAAAAAATGGCTTAACGGCCTTAGGTGAGCATGGCGACATCGACTTGGCAAAGGTAAAGGAGATTCTCGCTTTAGCTCGTTAAATAAAGCACAAAGAGCAAGCTTTTAGGACTTGCTCTTTTTCATTTCGCAACTGGTTAAAGCCGCTAATGTTTTTCGCTTTGCCGTGTATTCATATCCCTTAACACTTGGCGCATGACATCGATATTGTGCTGCCTAACAATGGCTTGGCTTTGAAAAAGTTGTGGTAATTCAATCAACAATACTAATACGATTAATACCCAGCCATAAAACGGCAGTAACGCTAAACCAACCAGCATTAGTAACAAATTGA
The DNA here is from genome assembly GCF_048515945.1 of Pseudoalteromonas 'SMAR'. Taxonomy (NCBI): domain Bacteria; kingdom Pseudomonadati; phylum Pseudomonadota; class Gammaproteobacteria; order Alteromonadales; family Pseudoalteromonadaceae; genus Pseudoalteromonas; species Pseudoalteromonas 'SMAR'. The sequence goes on along the minus strand of NZ_JBLWMW010000001.1, from coordinate 19,321 downwards.
TCATGCCCCGCATGGTTTTACCTAAGTAAAAGTGATGCAGCCCTGCGGCAAAAAAATAGTTCAGCACCGCGTAGGTATCTGGGTCTTTAATCAATTCAGTTTCAAGCTGATAATATTGTTTGCGCAGAGTTGGTGACAGCCGCGCCACTTCCTCTCTAACAGCTTCTTCTTGCTGGTTTAACGTGTGATCATCCATATCCACTCCTATGGCAGAGGATCTGATTTTACCGTAATGCAGTCAGGATCATTACAGCGCTTAATGCGTTTAAGGCCAAGTTTGACTCCTTTAAACAGGCCATACTTGGCTATTGCCTGATAGGTGTATTCTGAGCACGAAGGGGTAAAATTACAGCTTAAATTAAAGTGTGCTGCAGCGCCACCACGGCGCTGGTAGCGGCGAATCGCCTTTAGCACCCAGGTTTTAACCACGCTTGCGACCTAAGGTTAATATCACCGCTTCGCGATTCCAAAACAGCATAAATCGCTTGTTTTCGATCACTTGAAACACCAACTGCCAGCCGTCTTGGGCTTCCATATTGAGCGTAGCTTCAAGCTTTTTCAACGGTAAGCCACTGGAACCCAGTAACAAAGTACCGCAGCCGCCTTCAACAACATGTATCACTTTATACTCATCATATTGTTGTAACATGGTAATCCTTTCATCAGTAATAAATTAGTTTAATTTATCCTAGGGCATCGACAACCATTTCTCAATACTTCAATGCGGCTATATATGGGACCTTAGTTGAAAAAAATAATGAGAATTAATTCTAGAAATTAATTTAAGGTTACCTTAGTATGCTTGTTCCTATTTTGTTGATGAGTTTTTAAGGAATCAATTTTGCTCAAGCATTGTAAATTACTGGCAATTGGAATGGCCTTGTTGGCGGCAAAAACAAGTTATGCTGACATCAGTGTAGGGTCTGGGTATCAGTATGGCGGGGTAGTGGGTGTGAAGTATGCCCATGTATCTGAAAACCATGTCACCTATGCATCGCTAGGCGTTGTGGGTGGGGCTATAGGCTATCAACATGTACTAAGTACTGATAAAAAGCACTTAGTAGGTGTCACAGTTGGCTCCGAAGTACTTACTAGTGAAGATGGCTTTGCGGCATTAACTTATAATTACTATACGCAGGGAGTTGATAGCCCAGGTTGGGCTTGGGGAGCAAGTGCGGGTGTTAGAAGGGAAGATGATGCTGGTTTATTTGGAAGGCGAGATGAGATTAAGACCAAATCCCTATTTGGCATACATTTCGGCTATCAGTTCTAGCAATTAAAGGTGAAAGAGCATAGCCCTCTCTCCTTTAACCTACAAACAAAGCGGGCTCTAGCCTTTAGTTAAAAATAAAACCAGAAGTATCACCTAGAGCCCATTTTACCGCTGCTTTGGCATGAAGCGCTGCTGTATCATACAAAGGCGCAGCCGTGTGGTGTTGTTGCACCAGCAAGCCAATTTCGGTGCAGCCTAAAATAATTCCCTTAGCCCCTCTGTGAGTCAGGTCGTCGATTGTATTCAGATAGATGTCTCTGGAGCTGGCTTTGATTTCACCTTGGCAAAGCTCTTGATAAATGATCTCATGAATGTGTTTTTGCTGGCCGGCGTGAGGTGTGATCACCTCGATACCGTGTAGATTTTTCAGCCGTGCCTTATAAAAACCCTGTTGCATGGTAAATTGAGTACCCAACAATGCCACTTGGTCCACGCCATCGCGCTTTAGTTGCAGGGCGGTGGCATCGGCAATATGAAGGATCGGCAACCCGGTGTTAGCGCTAATAGCAGGGGCGATTTTGTGCATGGTATTAGTACAGATCACTAATGCTTCGGCGCCGGCACGTTTTAAGGCGTTTGCTGCTTCAGTGAGTATCACCGTCATTGCTTGCCAGTCACCTTCGGCTTGAAGCTTGGCTATCTCGGCAAAGTCAACGCTGTACAAACAGAGCTTGGCGCTGTGTAGACCGCCAAGCTCATTTTTAACCGTTTGATTTAACAGCTGGTAGTAACATTGTGTTGACTCCCAGCTCATGCCCCCAATTAATCCAAGTTGTTTCATTAGCTGTCCTTTTGACCAAGTGTCTTACTGTTGAGGATAACGAGTTGGGTGGTCAATGTGCAACTAGTAATCGGAATCGCTATGTATAAGCCTGAACTCTTTGGCTGCGATTGGCTCTACTGCGGCGTTTTTTACGGCGTCGTTGCCACCACATATAAAGCCCAGTTAAGCCCAGTAGCACTGGAGCTAGGCCCATAATGCACCAAATTACTTTACTGGTAAGCCCAGCAAAATGACCAAAGTGCAGCTTTCTAAAGCTGTCTATCACTCTATCGAGTGTTGACGCTTCACGGATATCATAACTGTAGGTGTGAGCGCCAGTTTGGGCATCAAAGCTCACCGTGGCTGCATAGTTACTGATAAAGGGGTTGGCGTCATCGACACTACCAAAAATGGTGATATTGTTTTGTTCTGGCTCAAACGGGAATAACCAATAGGTCGGTTTAAAGCCAGTAATTGCCTGATGGCTTTGCGTCATCATGGCATCAAAATTCAGTTGATGATTGAACATCGCAGTGCGAACAATATGATGTTCCTCTTCGTGATGCTCGAAGGCTTCATGATAATACTCAACCGCATTGAAGTAGACCCCGGTGATCCCCAGTGCCAGCAATACTGGTGAGCTCCAAACTCCCACCAACTTATGCAGTTCACTCATTACTATCAGCCTTGGCGCGGCGCGTCTGAAGCTAAAAAGTCGACGCCAAAAACGACGATAAATGATAAGCCCTGAGATACCTAAAAGGGTAAATAAAATAGCCACAACTAAGCCAATCACTAAGCCTAAATGTGGAAAGGTGTCACTGATATCATCGAGTAACAGGGTGTAGTGTAAGTGCAGTATAAAGTCAGTAAAATCAGAATGAATACCAACAGGTTCGCTGAGCATCTTGCCTGCGTAAGGGTCCAAGTAAGTTTTGTACCACGTATCGGTGCCATGCTTTAGCAAATAGACTCTATCGGCCTCGTATCCATCATCGAAGATTTCCCAGCTGCCGATCTCATAATTTGGGTGGGAGGTAGTAACATAATCGACTAAGGTGGTCATCGGCTTCCGCTCGGGTACAGTTTGGTAGCTTAACGTTGCTTGCTCGGGCATCAGTAGGCTGTCGATTTCAAACTTGAACACCAGCATGCTTCCGGTGACTGACATAATCGCCAGCGGTAACAAGGCGATGAGCGCCATGACACTGTGCCATTTAAAAATTGTTTTACGCATGACTTCCCCTAAAGTACAAAAGAGGCGCCATGGCTGGCAGCCTCAATATGCAAAATGAGGTGGCAGGTTTGCCACCTGAAAGTGAAAGATTAAAAGCGGTATTGCAAACCCAGATCTGCTTTACGCTCAGCACCCATCCAGCAGTTACTGGCATCATAACAAGCACCGACATAGCGCTTATCGGTGACGTTACTGACACTAAAGGTGATGTTAGCGTTGGCGTTTAGTTGGTAATCAACCGCAACATCAAGCAGGGTATAGGAAGGCACAATATCGCTGTTATATTTGCCAACATAACTTTCACCAACATAACGGGCACCAAAACTTAGCTGTAAGGCATCAAGCTGTTCAGGTAAGTAGCTCAGCCAAAGCGAAGCGGTGTTGTCTGCCACCCACACTAAGCGTTTACCCACTAAGGCAGGATCAAGCTTTTGCTTTGTTACTTCTTGGTCAAGGTGCGTGGCGTTAAACAGTACTTCAACTTGGCTATTGAGTGTATGAGCGGCTTCAAGTTCAACCCCTTTGGACTGGATTTCGCCCGCTTGGGTTTTGCTAATAAAGTCTGCCGAATTAATGATCTCATTCTTTTTGGTTAAATCGAACAGCGCCACGGTAAGGCGGGTGTCGTTGGATTGATATTTAACCCCCAGCTCCCACTGCTGTGCTTCGGTGGGCTCAAACGCTTGTTGTGTTTCACTGTCTTGGCCGGCAACGGGCTCAAACGACTCACTGTAACTTACGTATGGGCGCCAGCCAGAGCTAAACTGATATAAAGCGGCTATGCGGCCACTTACTTGGCTATCATCTATTTCTGATTGGCTACCGTACTCAGTGCCAGCGTAATTATTATCAGTCGTCACATCACTGTTGAAGTTATCGTATCGCAGACCCGCTAGAACCGTTAAGTTTGCTAACTGGATCTCATCTTGGATATATAAAGCACGGTTACTTTGTTCAATATCATGGACTTCAGTATAAAAATCCAGTGGCAGTGCAGCAATATCGAATGCATCAAAGTTAGGCGCTGCAAGATCAATGGTCGGTGTATTCGTGCCTAAGGTGTCGCCATAGCGAACATCTGAGCTGAGAGTTTTGTATTCAAAGCCAAACAGAAGACGATGTTCACTGGCACCAAGACTAAACTGACTGGTAAATTGGTTATCAAGCACATAGCCGTGTTGCGATTCATCGGTCATGTAAGCTGAGCGAGCTAGCACAGATTCACTGTCTGGCAGTAAGTTTTGATTGTAAGTATTACGCTGCAGTCCTTCAGCATCGGTATAACGCCAATTACTGTAAAATGACATGTGTTGGTTTAATTGGTGTTCGAGCTTAATGCCCGTCATCAATACTGTTTTATCAAAATTAGCCCACTTGCTATCGCCAGCAAAAGCATCTGCGTCTAGATAGCCATAGCTGGCCTCAGTGAGGGTGCCAATGCTGTGAAGTGGTGTTGAAGGGATGGATTTCGGATCGTCTTGATAGTAAATGTTTGCGCTAAGGGACGTTGCCGCGCTTGGTTGCCAGCGCACAGAAGGGGCGAAAAGCGTTCGCTCTTCCTCGGTGGTATGTTGTTGACCGTCGCTGCTGCGCATTAAGGCTATGGCTCGATAGCTTAGGGAGTCGCTCAGGTTACCACCATGATCAATACCAAGCTCTTGCAATGAACGGCTACCCACTCGTAAACGCAAATGGGTTTGTTCTTCACCATTAGCAAGCTTAGCTATTTGATTGACCATGCCCCCAGGAGGTGTAGAGCCATACAGCACCGAAGCTGGGCCTTTTAATACTTCAACACTTTGCGTGGCGAAGGCGTCCACTTGCGGGTATAAATTCCATAAACCATTGGCTTGCAGCTCTAGGCCATCATAGTAGTTACGATACGATTCAAAGCCACGAATGGTATACTGATCAAAGATGGTCACAGTACTGCGGCTTTCGGGAGTAATACCAGAAACATAACGCAGTGCTGCATTCACGCTGTCGGCTTGGCGAAGCTGCAGCATGTCTTGGTCGATATGAGAAATAGAGAACGGCGCTGCCATTGGCGGCAGTGAAGACTTAGTACCAGTACTGCGGTAATCCGAGCCCTGCACTTCAATATGTTCTAAGTTATCGTTTTCATTTGCTTGCGTGGATTGAGCAAACAGTGCCAAGCCTATTGCAGCGTAGAGCGCATTGAGTTTCATAATTATCCCGTTAAAGTTAATACGATTGATTCGCATTATAGGGTTTATTATCCATTCAGTTTTGTCTAAGCGTGCACTCGACGTGATATTTCTTTAGGTGAAAGTTGAAACAGTTGCTTAAATCGGCGGCTGAAGTGTGCTTGGGTTTTAAATCCAGCATTGATGGCGACTTGGTTTAAAGACACTGTGCCTGTTAATAATTCAAAGTATGCATGGCTTAACCTAACGCGAATAAGGTATTCAGCGGCGCTGGTTTCAGCGTTACCAAATAACTTATGAATATAGCGTTTCGACCAACCTGAATAGTCGGCTAAGGCGGCAATAGTAAATTCCTCATTACACGCATGTTGTTGCATGATAAGTTGCAGTTCTAACAACGGTTTTGGTTGTATAGAGCGCAACAGTTGTGGTGTTAAACATTGTACTATTTGTTGCTCGAGCATAACACGAGTTGTCTTGCCTAAGCTTTTGCCGTGGAACACGCTTAACAAAAGAGAGACGAGTTCCTTACTGCTAGGTAGAGTTTGACCGTGCTGCAGGCGCACACTAGTGTGACGTTGTAACCAGTTAATTGGAAAATTAAAGCTTATCGCTTGGTATTGACTAGGGTGGTGAAACACATGAGGCTTACCTGCGGCAATAAAAACCAATTGTGCGTTTGATGCGGGGACCGTTGTTTGTTCTGTAAGCCACCAACCACGGCCTTGGTTGAGTAAAATAAGGCTGCCATAATCATCAGGCAACTGCTTTGCGCCTTGTCGATCTCTATGGTAGATAATGCCGTTCAGCTGCACCATAGATACACTGGTAGCCACCAAAGGTACTTCTGTATGTTGCTCACCTGCCCCAGTGTGGCTGTAAAAGTCCTGGCGTAGTAACTGACTGTGTAGGTCTAAGACGATGCTCATAAAAAAAGTGGTAGCCAATGTATGGCCACCACTTTACTGTGTTTTACAACAAACCCCAAACTAAATGAGATTTATTTGTAATTGCGAGCAATTAATAACTTGCTACCAAGCTAACACCTGAGAAGCTAGAGTAACCACGCAGTTTGACATAGTAAGTTGTGCTTTGACCTACACTCAAGCTACAGCTCTCGTTATTACCATTTAGGAAAGGACGACAATCATAGGTTGAAGTGGTTGGCTCTGCACCTGCTCTTACGTATAAGTCAGCATCACCTGAGCCGCCAGAAATAGACACATTCAAACTACTGTTTGCGGGCACATCAATGGTGTAAACCAGCTCATCGCCTCGGCTACCTGCCAAATCTGTAATTGGTACACCATTTTCTAAACAGCTACTACCACAACCGCCAGGATCGGTGCTGTACGTACCTGTAAGAGTTGTGCCTGAGTAGGCTGAATAGCCATTAAGCATTACATACCAGTCTCCTGCTGCAGGGTTGCTAAAGTCACAAGACTCATTATTTCCACCAACGAATGGTCTGCAGTCATAGCTACTTAGCGTTGGCTGGCTGCCTTGTTTAACATAAAGGTCTGCATCACCCGTTCCGCCGGCAATAGAGAAGTTCAATGAAACCGCTCCTTGAGGAACAGCAAGCTTGTAAAAAGACTGCTCGCCATTAGCGCCAGATGCACTCACGCCCTGACCATTAGTTAGCTCCTCTACTGGATCAGGATCTGGGCCCGGATCGCTGCCGTCGGCAAGAGTAAAGAGTAACTCGTTCGGTGAACCACTTTTAGCATCCGACACTTTACCGCTCGATGCACGGTTGCCTAAAAGAGCGTCAACTTGTGCAGGACTCAAGCTTGGATCTTCATCAAGGTACAGCGCTACAGCGCCTGCAACGTGTGGTGCCGCCATCGATGTGCCACTGATGGTATTGGTTGAACTGTCAGAATTGTACCACGCAGAGGTAATGCTTGAGCCTGGTGCATAGATATCAAGACAGCTTCCATAGTTAGAGAAGCTTGAGCGAGAGTCGCTGCTGGTGGTTGAGCCTACCGTAATGGCATCGGCTGCACGCGCAGGTGAATAGTTACAGGCATTGCTATTATCATTACCAGCAGCCACAACAAAGCTCACACCAGCAGCAACTGCATTATTTACAGCATCATCCACAGACTGTGAAGCACCACCACCTAAGCTCATATTGGCGACCGATGGGCCTGACGCGTTGTTTTTCACCCAGTCTATACCGGAGATAACGCCGGAAAATGAGCCAGAGCCATCACAGCCTAATACCCTAACACCGACAATGTTCACGTTTTTAGCTACACCATAGGCGCTGCCACCGATAGTACCTGCTACGTGTGTGCCATGACCATTACAGTCCGTAGCATCATTGTCGTTATCAACAAAGTCATAGCCATGGCTGGCACGGTTACCAAATTCATTGTGGGTAATACGTACACCGGTATCAATAACATAAGCGGTGACACCTGAGCCATCAAAGTCATAATGGTAATTGGAGTCCAGAGGTAAGTTTCGCTGATCAACGCGATCGATACCCCAAGTTGGACTGGCTTGATCGCCTGCAGTTGTCATTGGTGGTGTAACCGTTACTACTTGGTCTTGCTCAATGTATTTGATGTTTGAGTTTTTACTTAACTGCTTTAATTGTGTCGCATCTGCCTTGATTACAACGCCATTAAGTACGCCGTTAAACCCTTTGGTAACTGTTACATTGTATTGCGACTGCAGTGTTCTAGCTTGAGTTGAAGCGAAGTTTGCAATGGCATTACCATCTCCTGCGTTCAATACTGCAGGAGTATCAAAAACGACAATATATTGGTCTTTAATTGCTTTGCTTTGATCATTTGCCATTAAAACTTCGGCAGCACTTACGTTAGTTGCGCCTATGCCCGCCATTACAGCAAAGCTAATTGCACTTAGTTTTCGCATGTTAGTTTCCTTTACATGTTGTGTTATTTAGTTGCATCCACCAACGTCAATTTTGCACTTCAGCCACTGTAGTGGTTGCTTCACCGAGTTTGTTTACTGTTATTGGTGAAAACAGACTGAGAACACGGTGCATAATTGCAGTTGGTAACAAATAGCATAGAACGAAAGTGTGAAAAATAAACAAAAAATACAAAAAAAATTTACAATAAAGATGTTTATTTGTTGTTTTCATCTGGGGTTTTATTTTTTTATCCTTTTAAAACAGTTTCTTGTTGTTGTTTATTAGGCTCAGTTTTATCACCTTACAATTGCTGTAACTGAGACTTTTTACGAATTAATATTTAATAATTGTAAATTTAAGGTGGTTTTTAATTCATGGGGAGGACTAATTCATCAACATATAGTCCAATTTTTATTGAACAGCGATGGCTATCAAGGCATATTTGTAGACTGAATGGTTGATTTTTGCACAGCTTTGCTGCTTCCACCGAAATGCTAAAAAGCCTTACTCTTTATCATTCAGTGAAGCATCATAGCCAGTTTGGAGTGGCACTATGAGCTTTTTTGATCTCACCTTACATTCGCCTTTTGTTGAGGTGACCATCCTGATGGTGCTTGCGGCGGTGGTTGGCTTTATTGGCCTGTTGTTGCGCCAACCGCTTATTGTCAGTTTTATTGCTGTGGGCTTGATAACTGGCCCTTCCTTACTAGATATCGTTCATTCCAAAGAAAAGATCGAGTTGCTTTCTGAGCTGGGGATTGCTGTATTGCTGTTTCTGGTGGGGATTAAGCTGGATGTAAAACTCATCAAATCCATTGGAGGTGTTTCGCTTTTGACTGGCTTGGGCCAAGTGGCGTTTACCTCCATCATTGGCTACTTCATTGGTATTGCCATTGGCTTAAGTCACATCACCAGTATTTATGTTGCCGTGGCCCTGACGTTTTCTTCCACTATTATCATCGTTAAATTGTTATCGGATAAACGAGAAATAGACTCCTTGCATGGTCAAATTGCTCTTGGATTTTTGATAGTACAGGACCTTGTGGTGGTCATTGCTATGATAGTGTTGGCTACCATAGGTATTGGTGGCGTTGGCAATGAAGAGTCATCAGCGATATGGCGTGTGGCCATCGCTGGCAGTAGTCTCGTGCTGTTTGTGGTGTTATTTGTGCGCTACATTGCCAATCCACTCACTGCACTGCTGGCAAAGGCGCCTGAACTGCTCGTCATTTATGCCATTGCTCAAGCGGCACTATTTGCCACAATAGGGGAGCTGGTGGGGCTTGGCAAAGAAGTCGGTGGTCTTTTAGCTGGGGTAGCATTAGCTTCCACCCCTTATCGTGAAAGTATTGCGGCGAGGTTAGCGCCGCTTAGAGACTTTTTATTATTGTTCTTTTTTATTGCTCTGGGCGCCACTCTAGAGCTGTCTTTGCTGGGGACCCATATTTGGGGAGCCGTTATATTTGCACTCTTTGTGCTGATTGGTAACCCACTGATTGTGATGGCCATCATGGGAGCGATGGGGTATCGCAAACGTACTGGTTTTTTGGCCGGGTTAACGGTGGCACAAATCAGTGAGTTTTCCTTAATTTTTATTGCAATGGGGATTAGCCTTGGGCATTTACCCAATGATATTTTGGGGCTAGTAACTCTAGTTGGCATTATTACCATTGCCGCTTCCACCTATATGATCACCTACTCTCATCAATTGTATGCTTGGTTTGAGCCCTTTATCGGCATGTTTGAAAAAGCTCAGCCAAAACGCGAAGAAACCGCGCAGCAGGTTTCAGGTCAATACGACGTTATCATTTGTGGTCTTGGGCGGCTTGGCACTGCGGTTGCTGTGCGTTTAAAGCAGCAAGGCGTTCAAGTCTTGGGGGTCGACTTTAGCCCCATGGTAGTAACGCAAAGCCAAAAACTGGGCATAGATACCATTTATGGGGATATTAGCGACGCGGAGTTTGTTGCGGAGCTTCCACTTGCGTATTCACAGTGGCTAGTATCTGCGATACCACAGCATCACACTGGATTAAGTGCTGAAGACATTGATAAAACCATTATTCAGCAGGTTCGTGCCTGTGGCTTTAACGGCAAATTAGCCATGGTATCGCAACACCGTGATGAGACCAAAGAACTAACCGAGCTGGGCGCTGATTTGGTGTTTGAGCCATATCAATATGCCGCAGATCGTGCCACAGAATTATTATTAGCGGGACTGAAGCCCGCACACAAGGATAGTAAGCAGCAGGAGTGAATGTCACCATGAAAAGATTTCAAAATATTGTTTTTATTTTAGCGGATGAGGATTTCAATTCTCCTTCCAATGCATTGCAGCGTGCGGTAACCCTAGCTAATAACAACCAAGCCGAGTTGACCTTACTGCACATTGTACCCAAGCTTTCCGTTACCTCGGAGTCCGAGTCATTTCAGCAGCGCTTAAGTGAGCTGCATCAGCAAGCTTTGTCTAATGAACAGCAACGCCTGCAGGCATTAGCACACTCTTTGCCGTATCAGACGCAAGTGCAAGTGCGCAGTGGCAAAAAATACATGGAAGTGATCCTGGCGGTGTTAGCCGAGGGCTATGATCTGGTGGCCAAAGCAGCTGATGAAACACTTTGGCTCGATCGCATACTCGGCAGTAACGACATGAATTTGCTTCGCAAGTGCCCTTGTCCGGTATGGTTAATGCGGGGCGATGAGAAACAGGACTATAAAAATATCATTGCCGCCGTGGACTTTAATGCTGAGCAATCGCAACACCATGACCAGCAGCTAAATACGTTAATAACCGATTTAGCCAGCTCGTTGGCTTTATCTGATTTTGCCACACTGCATGTGGCTAACGCCTATGATGTTCCTGAAGCTGGGTTTATTAGCCTTTGGGTAGAGCAGCCCGATGACGTTGAACGGGAGCTGTATGAAACCGAATGTGATATCAGACAAAGTAAAATGAATCACTTACTCAGTGACATGAAGCACCGATTGGGAGAGCAAAACTACCAGTATTTAGCACCACGCAAACACCTTAGAAAAGGCGAGCCGGCTCAAGAGTTAGCCAAGTTGGCGGAAGAATTAGAGGCAGATTTAGTGGTGATGGGCACAGTTTCTAGAACAGGCATTGCTGGAGTGTTAATTGGCAACACGGCTGAAGCCATGTTAAGCCAGTTAACCTGTTCGGTGCTGGTGGTTAAACCTGAAGGGTTTGTGTGTCCAATTAACACCTCGAGCTAAATAGAACGCTTACCTCTTTTGCAGCCCAAACGCCAATAACAATATTATTCGTGACTTATGAAAGTGGGCGAGCCTTGGTTGATAAGGCTAATGCGATATTTGAAACAGCAGTAATCGTGATTACAATACTAACCCTGCTTGCTTAGAGGATAGGCTTCCAAGATTGGACGCAAGGGGGCTTAATGCTGTCATTGTGTTGGTTATCGCATGTCCTTGTTCGCTGGGGTTATCAATATCGGCTGCTATTATGGCGGGAACAGGTAATGCTGCGTACTTTGGTATTTTAGTCAAAGATGCCAAAGCACGGAGCAAGCAACCCAATTTTTGCCAGCGCCGCTATGGCTGCCAGTTACTGGTGAGCAGTAACGCGCGATTGTTGCAGCGATTTACACCAACTAAAGATCATAATGTGGGCTAAACACCATGAATAAACAACAAGCGTTAGTTGAGTATGTCACTTTTGGTACTCACAAAGAGCAAGCATTAACTATTTTATTGAGTGACCCAGAGCCTGTGGCTCTGACATTGACGAAAGTGAACTTGGCTCAGGTGCTGCAAAAGTATCAACAAGGTGTGGTTGATGCCGATGAGTTAACCTTGTGGGCGAGTTTTGTGGATATGAGAGATGAAATCGATTGCTCAGCAGTAGAAGACTACATATATGCACTTAATAATGAGGAATTGATGGCGGGAGTCAATGCAGACTCTGTTGCTAAAATGCTCGAACTGTTGGCCACCTAGCCCGCTTAACAGCAAGCGGGCTAAGGCCTGAAACTGGTTATTTTAAGGTTGCTTCTGCTCTTTTAGCATCGCTATCCCAAGAGCGATAAACCAAACAATTTGGCCAAGACCAAAAATGGCAGTAGTTACGCCAAATAAGAGGTTATCAGCGAGAAAAGATAGTCCCGAAAAAAGGGTTAGGATGCCGGCAACTCCAACTAGCACTCCCCAAAAATGTAGCAGTTTAGGCCAAACCCGGTGCTTGATCCCAGCATAGCTAATTGCCAGGACCCATACCGCCCCAACCAGCTCAATTCCACCACCTAATGCATCTACCACAATCGATATGGTGCGGTTGATAATCAGAGCCTGTTCTGGATCGCTGCCATGAAATTTGGCTACAGCGCTAATACTGCTAAGGAAAATCATAGTACTGGCTAATACTATTGCTGCCCATATATAACCAACCGCAGCAGTGTAGTGGCTTAAATGAGGGGTTAAACTTTGAAACCTTCGATATATTGCTTGAACTAGCAGCAGTAAAGCAAAGCTGAAAATAATGCCAATAATGATATAACCCATAAAAAAGGTGTCACGTTGCGCGATAAAGTAGCTTAAGTAGCCTTCAGGTGTATCGTATTCACTGCTATCCAGTACCACAAAAAATAACACAAACCCAAATAAATAGGTTATAGCCAGAGTAAGAGCAGCGACACTGCCATAGCTTTGTATCTTCATGGTAGAGGTTATCTCATAAATATTATCTTGGTCGGGCGTTTACCTTAGCATAACGATCTCTATGTACTAGCGGTTTTTAGTGTTATTTGTAACTAAAGTTTAAAATTTACACAGCTTGGGTTGGCAAGCTTTAACCTGATCTTGAACAACGTTACAGAGCTCGAAATAAAGTTTAAACATGTGGCTACTTGAAATCTGTTTTAGACACTAACTTAAGCAAATTACTTTGCTTGTTAGTTATTAATATCGAAACATAGCACTGTATTCTGTGAGATTTTAAGATGCAAAGCTACATTAAAGATGGTACTGCTATCTAGTAAAAGTTCAGGTTATGAATAAGATAACCTGCTGAATCTTTGTATCACATATGTGCTTATTAAAAGTTCATGCATAGAGTCTTAAAAGCCTTCCCTTCTCATAGCTATGGTGAAACATTCTTGCGTTGTAATAGACAGTTAGCTCTATCACTGTCTTGAATGCAGGGTTATACTACCTGGTCTCAGTTTAGCGTTCTGGTTGCTAGTATCTTTTTAACTTAAATCAGTAAACCAAAAGGGTGATGGTTTGATCAACTTTCTTAAGAGCTTCCTTAGCCTCATTAGAGTACAACACTACATAAAGAGTATTTTTATCTTTGCCCCCCTTTTTTTTTCGGGGAAAATAGTTGAAGCCGATTTGCTACTTAGCTCTTTTATTGCATTTTTAGCATTTTCATTTGCAGCGAGTTCTATATATGTCTTGAACGATTATTTAGATGTCGAACATGACCGCCTCCACCCTAAAAAGAAAAACCGCCCCCTAGCTTCTGGCTTTTTATCGAAGAAGCAAGGGGTTGTTATAATGGCGTTATTATTTTCTTTAAGTTGTATTTTATTATCATTTCTTTCAATGAAATCTACTTTGATAGTAATGACATATGTATTACTGAATGTGGCATATAGTTTTTATCTAAAGCATATTGCTATCCTTGATGTGACAGTCATTGCTATAGGATTTGTACTTCGACTTTTGTTAGGTGCTGTGGCAACTGAGATAAGCTTATCTTCTTGGATTGTAGTTATGACATTCCTACTTGCTATGTTTCTAGCACTAGCTAAAAGAAGAGATGATGTCCTGATATACCAAAAAACAGGTAAAAGAATGCGCAAAGTTATAGATGGGTATAACTTAAGGTTACTAGATACTGCGATGGCCATCATGGCGTCAGTTGTTATAGTTTCCTACATCGCCTATACAACATCAGTTGAAGTGATGAACCGTTTGGGAAGTGAATATCTATATATAACTTGCCTATTTGTAATTGTTGGAATAATGAGATATTTGCAAATAATATATGTTTATTTTGACAGCGGTTCACCTACGAAAATTCTTTTAAAAGATTTTTTTATTCAAATTGTCATTATCGGTTGGGTTGCTGCTTTTATATTGCTTATTTATGCTTAGTTTCCCGTTTTTTATTTTAAGGGTTTTTTATGCTTTTCAGTGCGTGGGGTGGATATCCAAAGTCAGATTGTGATTTTATTTCTGTCGACAATAAAAGTAACTTGAGTGAGCTTTTGAATTATAATAAAAGTTACATACCATATGGTAATGGAAGAAGCTATGGTGACTCGGCCCTAGGAGATAATATTATAGGTTGTCGAAAAAAAAACTACTTTATTAGTTTTGATAAAAATGATGGGCTCTTGCATGTACAGGCAGGTGTGTTGTTAAGTGAAATTATAGAGCACTTTGTTCCTAGAGGTTGGTTTCCTAAAGTGGTTCCTGGTACAAAGCTAATCACTATAGGAGGTGCTATTGCGTCAGATGTTCATGGAAAGAACCATCACAAGGAGGGATGCTTTAGCGAGACCGTTAAAGAGTTGACCATAATGCTGGCCGATGGTTCAGTTGTTTCGTGCGATAGAGAATGCACTCCTGAATTGTTTAAGGCGACGTGTGGGGGGCAGGGTTTAACTGGAGTTATTCTAGATGCGAAGATTTACCTAAAAAAAATATATTCTCAATATTTGAACCAAGAGATTACGAAAACAAAAAATTTGGAAGAAACGTTATATACATTCGAAAGATATAACGAAACTCAATACTCTGTTGCTTGGATAGATTGTCTTTCAAAGAACAAGGGAATTGGAAAGGGGCTATTTATGGCTGGTGACTTTTGCCATGATGGTGATTTGAATTTAGTAAATAGGAAAACCTATTCCGTTCCATTTAAAGTTCCTCCTGTTCTTATAAATAAGTGGTTTGTAAAAGCTTTTAATTGGATTTATTATAATAAAGTCAAATCAGGGTTGGTTAGAAGTAAAGTGCACCTTGATAGTTTTTTCTTTCCATTAGATTCAATAAAAAATTGGAATCGCTTATATGGTGGTAAGGGATTTATTCAGTACCAATTTATAATCCCTAAAAGCCAAGGCCTTAGTGGTTTGAAGGAAATATTATCGGTAATATCTGAAAAAAGTAAAGGTTCCCCGCTAGCTGTTTTAAAGATGCATGGGAAAGATAATGGTAACTGGTTATCATTTCCTTTTGAAGGTTATAGTCTTGCAATCGATTTTAAGATAGAAAAAGACCTGTTTAGTTTTCTTAGAGATTTAGATGAATTGGTTTTAAAATACCACGGTCGTTTTTACCTTGCTAAAGACGCTAGGGTTTCTAAGTCAGTATTTGAGGTAGGTTACCCCAACATAGAAAAATTTAGACATTTCAGGAAAGTAAACAAAATGGATAAAAAATTTCAGTCAATACAGTCTAAAAGAATTGGAATTTAATATGAGTTACGTTCTGGTTTTGGGTGCAAAAAGTGATATTGCCAAAGCACTTGCTTTGAAATATGCAATGAATGGCTATGACCTTTATTTAGCTGCAAGGAATTGTGTTGAATTAGAAGGGTTTGCAAATGATATTAAAGTTAGAACACAGCGAACGGTTAGTTTAGTCGAGCTCGACATTTTAGACTTCGAAAGTCATCAGAGTGTCTACAACAAGCTGCAACATAGACCTTTGGGGGTCATTTCTGCTATTGGTTACCTTAAAGATCAACAAACCTCGCAGAGTAGTTTATCTGAAGTAAGATGTATTTTAGATACAAACTATACAGGAATTGTTAGTTTTTTAAGTATTGTGGCTAACGATTTTGAGGAGTGTAAACAAGGCTTTATTATTGGAATTAGCTCAGTCGCTGGAGATAGAGGGCGTAAAAGTAATTACCTTTATGGTTCAGCTAAAGCTGGGCTCACAGCTTTTTTATCTGGCTTGAGAAATAGATTGCATAGTGCAGGTGTTCAAGTGCTCACAGTTAAACCTGGATTTGTTGAAACAAAAATGACGGAAAATATGAATTTGCCAAAAGTTTTGACAGCCCAGCCAGAACTCGTTGCAAAAGACATCTATGAGGCTCAAGTTAAAGGTTACAATGTAGTTTATACCAAATGGATTTGGCGATATATTATGTTTTTTATAAAGTTAGTGCCTGAAAAAATCTTTAAGGGATTAAACTTATGAAGCTCGAATTACTGAAAAATTATAAAAAATATCAGGCAATAATTTTAACTAATGCACTCTTCTATATGCTTTCACTTCCTTTGATTATTTTGGGTTTTAATCAAGGTCGTGCGTTTAGTGATCAACAGCATTTTCATATGCCTACAATTATTCATTTTATGAAAAGCTTTGACTTCTCAGATTATCCAGCTGCAATGACTCCTGGTTATCATATGTTAATTGCAATAGTTGGTATGATTTTTACACCTAATGAAGTGGTTTTAAAAATTGCAGGCTCTATATTCACAGCTTTGTTATTAGCCGTTGTAGCAAAAATGCTTTCTAGAACCTTTGGAGGCCTGAGAGCAACCGTTCTTATCCTTCCAATGATTTTCTCGATCTATATATTTCCTTCAGGTGTTTGGTTGCTTCCTGATAATTTAGCTTGGCTTACAGTTGTTGTCTCAATTTCTATTGCAACCAAACCATTACTGACTAAATTTGATTTTATAACACTTGGACTGTTGTTAGTAGCGGCAATGTTAGTAAGACAGCCCTTTTTATGGCTAGCTTCACTTATTTGGGCAGTGATAATAATTACAATTTATGAGAAAGAAAAAACCTACTTTCAAGCTGCAAAGTATATTTTCTGGGGAGTAGTAACAACACTTCCTGCTTTTATTTTATTTTATCTTTTTACATCGTTATGGGGTGGGGTGGTTCCACCATCTTTTCAAGGGAACCATCAATCAATCAGTTATTCCTCACCTGCGTTTTTTTTTAGTGTATTTTTTTCTTACAGTATTTTCTTTATTCCTTTGATCATTGCACTTTATCGAGACGTTCAGAGAGAGTGCAACTGGAGGTGGATCTTTTTGGGAGCCCTTATGGGTTTCTTATTAGCTGTATTCCCGGACACCAGTTACAGTCGAGAACTGGGAAGGTTCTCTGGATTATGGAATCTTGTTCAAGTATTTCCTGCTATTAATGAAAAATCTTTACTAATTATTTTACTCTCTACTCTAGGAGGAGGCTGTTTCGCTTTTATGATCTCCACACTTTCTAGAAGAACTGGTTTTATACTTCTTTCAGCGACACTGGCATTTGTAACTTCTCTTATGTTTAATAAATATGTTTTTGAAAGGTATGTTTCAGGTTTTATATTTATTTATATTTATTTTGTGATATCAAATTTTGAAATTTTTTATGCTGATTTTAAAAGGTCGATTTTTTGGATGGGTCCAGCTATTTTCTCCATTATTAACTTACTTATTCTTCTGAGAGGTATGCTATGAAAATTGCATTTTTCGATTTCGATGGCACCATCATAAAAGGGGATTCCTTAATAAGCTTTATAAGATATGCTGTTGGGGGGAATAGCTTAATCTTAGGTTTGATCTGGCTTTTTCCTACACTTATTGGTTATAAAATAGGGGTTATTCCAAATTATATAGCCAAGCAGCGACTTTTAGCACACTTTTTTGCTGGATATAGAGAAGATAAATTCTTACAACTTGCACAAGACTTTTCTCTACAATATATTGATAAAATGCTAAGGCCTAAAGCAATTAAAAGAATAGAGTGGCACAAAAAACAAGGCCATCAGGTTGTAGTAGTATCTGCTTCAATAGAAAGCTGGATTGAACCTTGGTGTAAAAAAAATAGCCTTGACCTTATTGCTACTCAACTCGAGTTTAAGTCAGGTATAGTTTCAGGTAGTTTCCAAACAAAAAATTGTTATGGTAAAGAAAAGCTTAGAAGAATTAAAAATAGTTATAATATAGATGACTATGAATATATATATGCATATGGAGACAGTAAAGGTGATAAAGAGCTTTTAGAGTTTGCTCATGAAAGTGGCTTTAAAGTTTTTTAATTCAATCAGCTCATAACTTAGGCAGCAGAACCTGATGAAAACCCGGCAGTATTATCTAGTTTTTCATCAGGTTCGCGGTATGCCGATAACAGCATTGCTTCTTGAATTCACCGTCAGAGCTAGCAAACAATGCCTGCTATTCCCGAACTCGTGTGACAATGACAGTCTCAAGTGATTTGGCGGCATCGCCAATGCTTTACGCTGATTCAGTGATTACGCCGATTGATATAACTATCAACATCGCTATAGTAGCTTGGCAGGTTATACATCAGTTCAGATTTTTACAGAAGAGCTTTTAGCATAGTTAAGCAACGTCAAAGTGCGCTGGGTTGTATGCACGAAGTACATCCATAAAGTTTCCCAAAAGGTCGGCTAATTACCCTATTATCGCCATCAATCTAATCAATCAAGCCCCTAATCCAGAAGATGCAGAGCAACCAGTAATAAAGAAAGGTGTGAATTTCCCAACACTAGACAGGGTGAAGCAAAAAGCGATTTAATTTTTGAAATATAGGTAAAAATTCTAATTGTCTGTTTTAATTGGCTTATTTTTGTTTTTGACATTGGCTTTTTCAATTAAGTACATGATCATTGATCACCTCAGGGCGAAATGATTCATTCTTTTTTTTGCAACAGGTGTTTACTTTTTAGTCTGATGTGTTAAAAAGTAACAGTGTTATTAATTATTAGCTGTTAGTTAATAACATTACTGGGGAGTTAGGCGGCCATATTTCCTAATGGTATAGGAGCGTCTAGAGTCAGCGCACAGGGTTGCAATAAAAGAACAGGATAAAAAAATGTCGAAAAATATCACTGATACCACTAAGTCAAAGCGTACTAAGTTAAGTCTCGCGGTTTCTCTTGCCGTGTTAGGTCTTAGCCCAAGCCCCCCTCTGGCAGGATAGTTGTCACTACTTAAAATTCAACCAGTTGGGGCGTTAG